>NZ_CP038144.1:0-2500 GCF_006542375.1 Oecophyllibacter saccharovorans
ATGAGTGCCAGCAAGAGAACTGTTGCGACTTTGATAAAGATCGATTCGCAACCGTCAGTTACAATGAGTAACGCTCTCCTACGAGCTGGCCACGGATTAACGTTGGCAGAGAAACGAGTTATTGCATGTGCTATTTCTAAGCTAGATAGTCGTCGTCAACTTCCAATAGGTGAGATTTTAACTACTAGAATAACGGCAATAGAGTATGCCGAAATAGCAGGATGTAATATGAGAACTGCTTATGAGGCATTAAGAGAAGCATCTAAAAATTTATTCGAAAGAAAAATAACTTTTTTCAATAATGATCTTAATCACCAAAATGATACTAGCTCAAAATTAGTTCAAATGAGATGGGTTGGGGAAATACATTACCAAGAGGGCGAAGGTTGGGTAGAAATTTACTGGTGGTATAAAATAATACCTTTTTTAACTGGGTTAAAAAGGCAATTTACTACTTATAAATTACATCAAGCACATGCATTAAGATCTGTATATTCATGGAGATTAATGGAACTTCTTATGCGTTTCCACGACACCAAAACTGCTGAATATGATATTGATTTCTTTTCTAATGCAATGGACGCTACAGAAAAACAAAAAAGCAACTTTAATAATATACGCAGAAGGATTATTGAGCCCGCCATAAAAGAACTAACCAGCAAAGGTGGCTGGGACATTAAATGGACGCCAATTAAATCTGGCAGACGTGTGGTGAAACTCAGATTTGAATTTAAAAAACACAATCATATTCTGAAAAAATAGTAGATATAAAAAAAGCGCCTCGTCTTTCGACAGGCGCTTGGATGCGGGGGCAGGATTTGAACCTGCGGCCTTCAGGTTATGAGCCTGACGAGCTACCGGACTGCTCCACCCCGCGATAATTTTTAAGTAAGCTAGAGGGCCTGGCGGCGACCGACTTTTCCGCACCTTAAGGTGCAGTATCATAGGCGCTAAAGGCTTTAACGGCCGAGTTCGGGATGGGATCGGGTTTAGAACCTCTGCCATAGCCACCAGGCCCTCTAGCTTACTCATCATGAGTAAGTAGGGAAAACGTTGATACGCTAATTATGTGACTGACTACTGTGCATGTGTTGAAGATGTATGAGAAATATGGGCGATTAGGATCAGTTAGCTAAACGTGTCACCACGCTTTCACACCTGACCTATCAACGTCCTGGTCTCGGACGGCCCTAGGAGACCTAGTTTTAAGGCTGGTTTCCCGCTTAGATGCTTTCAGCGGTTATCCATTCCAAACTTAGCTACCCAGCGGTGCCGCTGGCGCGACAACTGGTTCACCAGAGGTTTGTTCATCCCGGTCCTCTCGTACTAGGGACAAATCCTTTCAAGTCTCAAACACCCGCGGCAGATAGGGACCGAACTGTCTCACGACGTTCTAAACCCAGCTCACGTACCACTTTAATCGGCGAACAGCCGAACCCTTGGGACCTGCTCCAGCCCCAGGATGTGATGAGCCGACATCGAGGTGCCAAACCTCCCCGTCGATGTGGACTCTTGGGGGAGATCAGCCTGTTATCCCTAGAGTACCTTTTATCCGTTGAGCGATGGCCCGTCCACGTGGGACCACCGGATCACTATGGCCGACTTTCGTCTCTGATCGAGCTGTCACTCTCACAGTCAGGCGAGCTTATGCCATTGCACTCGACAGTCGGTTTCCGACCGACTTGAGCTCACCATCGCGCGCCTCCGTTATCCTTTAGGAGGCGACCGCCCCAGTCAAACTGCCTGCCATGCAGGGTCCTGGACCAGGCTTACTGGTCTCAGTTAGACATCAGAAAAATTCAGGGTGGTATTTCAAGGATGGCTCCACCAGAACTGGCGTCCTAGCTTCAAAGCCTCCCACCTATCCTACACAGGATTTTCCTGATGCCACTGCAAAGCTGCAGTAAAGGTTCATAGGGTCTTTCCGTCTGACCGCGGGAACCCCGCATCTTCACGGGGAATTCAATTTCGCTGAGTCGATTCTGGAGACAGCGGGGAAGTCGTTACGCCATTCGTGCAGGTCGGAACTTACCCGACAAGGAATTTCGCTACCTTAGGACCGTTATAGTTACGGCCGCCGTTTACCGGGGCTTCAATTCAATGCTCTCACATCTCCTCTTAACCTTCCGGCACCGGGCAGGCGTCAGGCCCTATACGTCATCTTTCGATTTCGCAGAGCCCTGTGTTTTTAATAAACAGTCGCTACCCCCTGGTCTGTGCCACCTGCCTATGGTTACCCAAATGCAGGTCTCGCTTCTTCCGAAGTTACGCGAGCAATTTGCCTAGTTCCTTCAGAATCGTTCTCTCAAGCGCCTTGGTATTCTCTACCAGTCCACCTGTGTCGGTTTCGGGTACGGTCTATATGCTAGAGCTATTTCCTGGAATGGTCCAAAAGCCAGATCAATCCAATAAGATCTGACAACATCTTCCATTCGTCACTACTAGCAGGCCCAGGAATATTAACCTGGTTCCCATCGACTACGGCTTTCGCCCTCGCCTT